>NZ_JBGJZL010000039.1:0-1303 GCF_042610375.1 Pelosinus sp. sgz500959 | reverse complement strand
CCTTGGCGCCAAGAGCCGATGAAGGACGGGGTAAGCTCCGATATGCTACGGGGAGTCGCAAGCAGACTTTGATCCGTAGATTTCCGAATGGGGGAACCCAGCAGTGGTAATGCACTGTTACCCATACCTGAGAGTATGAGGAGGGCACCCGGGGAACTGAAACATCTAAGTACCCGGAGGAAAAGTAATCAAGTGAGATTCCCTAAGTAGCGGCGAGCGAACGGGGAAGAGCCCAAACCAGTGAAGCTTGCTTCATTGGGGTTGAGGACTGGCATAATTCGAACCAGGCCTAGTCGAAGGATTTGGAAAGATCCGCCGCAGAAGGTGAAAGCCCTGTAGACGAAAGGCAGAGTGAGATGGCCATGTTCCAGAGTACCACGAGACACGTGAAACCTTGTGGGAAGCAGGGGGGACCACCCTCCAAGGCAAAATACTCCTTGGCGACCGATAGCGTATAGTACCGTGAGGGAAAGGTGAAAAGCACCCCGGAAGGGGAGTGAAAAAGAACCTGAAACCGTATGTTTACAAGCAGTCGAAGACCCTTATGTGGTCGACGGCGTGCCTATTGAAGAATGAACCGGCGAGTTACAGTACCTAGCGAGGTTAAGCAGAAAATGTGGAGCCGCAGCGAAAGCGAGTCTTAATAGGGCGATTAGTTAGTTGTTGTAGACCCGAAACCGCAGTGATCTATCCATGGCCAGGTTGAAGCGCAGGTAAAATTGCGTGGAGGACCGAACTCGTGAACGTTGAAAAGTTTTGAGATGAGTTGTGGATAGGGGTGAAATGCCAATCGAACGCGGAGATAGCTGGTTCTCCCCGAAATAGCTTTAGGGCTAGCCTCAAGAAATAAGTACAGACGGTAGAGCTCTGATTGGGCTAGGGGCCTTATAGGTTACCGAACTCTGTCAAACTGCGAATGGCTGTACTCGGACCTTGGGAGTCAGACTGCGAGTGATAAGACCCGTAGTCAAGAGGGAAACAGCCCAGACCATCAGCTAAGGTCCCCAATGCCGTGTTAAGTGGTAAAGGATGTGGAACTTCAGAAACAACCAGGATGTTGGCTTAGAAGCAGCCACCATTTAAAGAGTGCGTAATAGCTCACTGGTCGAGAGGTTCTGCGCCGAAGATGTCCGGGGCTCAAACACGGAACCGAAGCTATGGATTTGTATCTTTGGATACAAGTGGTAGGGGAGCGTTCTATACGCTTTGAAGCAGTACCGTAAGGAGCTGTGGAGTATATAGAAGTGAGAATGCCGGTATGAGTAGCGAAAAGACAAGTGAGAATCTTGTCCACCGAAAGCCT
>NZ_JBGJZL010000038.1:0-1324 GCF_042610375.1 Pelosinus sp. sgz500959 | reverse complement strand
TGTAGTGCATCTAAAATAGTGGACACTGTCCCCACCCAAAATGTCTTTAAATTTTAGGGGAGTTGCTGTCTAAAAGTGATTGGAGATAAATCACGTAACCTTTTCTGGGTACGTTCGTGATTGTAATAAGCGATATATTCTTCAGTTGCTTCGAAGACGTCTAAGAACGACCTAAATGATTTTTTTCGAACCCTGACACACTCACACTTGAAGTGACTAAAAAAGTTCTCTGCGATGGCGTTATCCCAACAGTTGCCTTTGCGCGACATGCTTACGATAATGCCCTTTTCATTTAAGAGTTCTTGATAACTTTTGTTGGTGTAGTGTATGCCCTGATCGCTATGTAATAATGCTCCAGCTACTGCTCGCTTTTCCGAAAGACTTCTTACTAAATCTGTTGCTAGTGTCGCGTCTAGGTTCTGACTAATCTTATAGGCAACTACTTCCCTGTTAAATAAATCTAGAATAACTGATACATAGACCATAGAATTCGGAATTGGTATATAGGTTATATCTGTAGCATATTTCTCGCCAGGCCTTGTACTGGTAAAGTTACGGCTTAATACATTAGCCGCTACTAAATTCTCTTTAGCCAACTGGCGGTTTAGTTTAATTTTTTTACGTCTGATACAAGCCAGCAATTGATTTTCCCTCATAATTTTGAGGACTTTATTAGCACTTATAATCAATCCATAGTTTTGATATAGTTTTATCTTCATCTGGCGGTAACCTAAAATTTGACGCACTTTAGCTTGCTCAAATGCAATGAGATCTTTTAAAGAGTCAACTTGCTTAGGCTTTTGCGCTAACCAGCGGTAATAACCGCTTCTACTGACATGCGCGATTTTGCAAAGCAAGGTTATCGTGTATTTGACTGTTAGTTCAAGAATGGATTTATAGATGTCTACCCTTTTACATTCCACCCCTCGATTTCTTGAAGCTTTTTTAAAAAATCAATTTCAGCTCTTAATCGCAAGTTTTCCTGATCCAGCATCCTTTCTCTAGGAGATGGCTCATGAACTTGGTAGGGATGTTTAATACTTTGTTTTCCGGCAGTTGATTTTTTCCCTGCTGCAACTAGTTCCTCTTCTGTAACGAGTCCTACTTTGCTCAATTCGTTTATCCATCGCGTAATATAGTTCTTTGATGGCAAGCCAAAGGATCTGGAAACTACACGTATGCCGTGAGGGCAGTTAAGGTATTCTCTAATTACCGAAAGCTTAAATTCTTGACTATACTCTCTTTTAACCATCAGCATGCACCCCTTTGTATATAGTCTAATGTCCCCATCAGCTATTGTCCATTTTTTCAGATGCACTGCAGT
>NZ_JBGJZL010000037.1:0-1484 GCF_042610375.1 Pelosinus sp. sgz500959 | reverse complement strand
ACATAGCTAAATGCTGCCGAAGCTGCCATTAAGAAAAATACAAGAGAGCAGATTCTTAATGTTTTTAATATAATTGGCCAAAATTCTGTAAGGGGAATATCTCGATAAAAGAAGAAGGTAATAATGAAAGCGTACAAGCAAGCAATGGCTCCCGCTTCAGTGGCTGTAAACCAACCTGTAAAAATACCCCCTAGAATGATAACGCAAGGCATAATAGAAAATATTCCGTCAAAAATAGTTTTTCCGTGTTCTTCCTTCGGTATTATTTCAATCGTTGTGTAACCATTTCTAATCGCTAGAAATCGACCAGCAGTCATTAAGATTGCACATATAACAATACCAGGAAATACACCCGCTAAGAAAAGAGCATTGATAGACGGAGCAGATGCGCCATAAGCAAGAGCATACAAAATTAAATTATGACTTGGTGGAACAACAACACCTTGTATAGCACCAGAAATAGTAAGGCTTGTAGCAAATTCTTTACTATAACCTTTTTTCACCATCTGCGGGATCAAAACAGTACCCACAGAAGCGATATCAGCAGCAGCTGAGCCAGAAATGTTGCCAAACAATAGGCACGCAAGGCAGTTTACCATAGCAAGACCACCCTTAAATCGACCAAAACCTAGCAGGGCGAACTTTATTAATCGTTTTGCTAGTCCACCTTCTCCCATAATTTGACCAGCCAAAATAAAGAACGGAATGGTAAGTAACGCATAGTTATTAAGGCCATCTATCATTTTGTGAGAAATTAACTCAAGGCCAAAATCCTCCATTAAAAAAACAACGAGTGTAGAGGAGACAATGCATAACGAAATTGGCACTCGTATCAGCATTAACCCAATAAATGTTACTGTAAGTACAATAATTTCAATAGTAGTATGATCCATCAATGCCCACCACCCAATCCTTTATGTCTTTTCAAATCAACGCCAAAAAATTGAAATATGCCATAGAACAGAATAAGGACACCTGATACCGGTATTGCGAGAGTTCTGTAGGCTATAGGTAAATCACCCATGGTAGGAATCGTTTGACCAAAGTCGTTCATCATAAGCTTTGATCCATAAACAATCAATATTAATGCAAAGATAATTTCAAAAATCGGAATGAGCTTTTCAATATAAAAATCTGTTTTTTCGCTAAATGTGATAGAAGTAAAAGCAAGGTGTATTCTTTCTCGAAAGCCCATGGCAATACCCAAAAATGAAAACCATATAAGTAAAAATATTGTGATATCTAAAGACCAAGTCGGTGTATAGCTGAACAATTTTCTAGCAAATACTTGAAAACATACAATCACGATCATTGTTAGCAACAATATCTTTGATAATTCTTCAACGGCCTTATCGATGGATAGTAGTAAACTGAATACCCCATTTACTTCTTTTTTCTGAATTTGCGCTGGTTCTTTTGAATGTTCCAAAATATCAACTCCTAATATACAATTTAATACGAATTTAGACTATCTTCACATGGTT
>NZ_JBGJZL010000036.1:0-1794 GCF_042610375.1 Pelosinus sp. sgz500959 | reverse complement strand
GAATCAGGAATTACACCGCCACCAATCATTAACACATCAGTCATACCGTTACCACGAATCAGTTCTACAATGCGTGGGAACAAGTGATTGTGAGCTCCTGATAACAAACTAAGAGCAATGACATTTACGTCTTCTTGCAGAGCCGCTTCAGCGATTTGCTCTGGAGTTTGACGAAGTCCTGTATAAATAACCTCAAATCCAGCATCACGTAGAGCGCGCGCTACAACTTTGGCGCCGCGATCATGTCCATCTAGACNAAGTCCTGTATAAATAACCTCAAATCCAGCATCACGTAGAGCGCGCGCTACAACTTTGGCGCCGCGATCATGTCCATCTAGACCAGGTTTTGCTACTAATATTCTAACACGTTTTTCCATGGTTATTTCTCCTCCTAACTCTATTACAGTGTTGCATGCGCTTGGTATTCACCAAAAACTTTGCGCATTACGCCACAAATTTCGCCTAGTGTTGCATACGTTTTAACTGCTTCCATGATGACTGGCATTAAGTTTACTTCTTCATCAGCGCAAGCAGCTTCAAGTTTAGCAAGAGCAGCAGTTACAGCTGCATTATCACGTTCAGCACGTAGTTTAGCAAGCTTTTTCTTTTGCAATTCGCCAACTGAAGCATCTNCCAGGTTTTGCTACTAATATTCTAACACGTTTTTCCATGGTTATTTCTCCTCCTAACTCTATTACAGTGTTGCATGCGCTTGGTATTCACCAAAAACTTTGCGCATTACGCCACAAATTTCGCCTAATGTTGCATACGTTTTAACTGCTTCCATGATGACTGGCATTAAGTTTACTTCTTCATCAGCGCAAGCAGCTTCTAGTTTAGCAAGAGCAGCAGTTACAGCTGCATTATCACGTTCAGCACGTAGTTTAGCAAGCTTTTTCTTTTGCAATTCGCCAACTGAAGCATCTACACGAAGCAAACCTTCAACTGGTTTTTCTTCAATTTGGAATTTGTTGACACCAACGATAACACGCTCGTCGTTTTCAACTTCTTTTTGCCATTTGTAAGCACTGTCTTGGATTTCTCTTTGGATATAACCTTCTTCAATTNTACACGAAGCAAACCTTCAACTGGTTTTTCTTCAATTTGGAATTTGTTGACACCAACGATAACACGCTCGTCGTTTTCAACTTCTTTTTGCCATTTGTAAGCACTGTCTTGGATTTCTCTTTGGATGTAACCTTCTTCAATCGCAACAACAGCGCCGCCAATTTCATCAATTTTTTGGATATATTTTAAAGCTTCTGCTTCAATTTCATTGGTCATGGCTTCTACATAGTAAGAACCTGCCAATGGATCAACAACGTCAGCTAGGCCGCTTTCATAAGCAACGATTTGTTGAGTACGAAGAGCAACACGTACGGAATCTTCTGTTGGAAGAGCTAATGCTTCATCCTTAGAATTCGTGTGCAAAGATTGAGTTCCGCCCATAACAGCAGCTGCTGTTTGCAGTGCAACACGTACAATGTTGTTTTCTGGTTGTTGAGCAGTTAGCATGGAACCTGCAGTTTGCGTATGAACACGAAGCATCCAAGACTTAGGATTCTTAGCGCCAAAACGTTCTTTCATGATTTTTGCCCATACACGACGGGAAGCACGGAATTTTGCTACTTCTTCAAGTACATTATTGTGTGCATTCCAGAAGAAAGATAAACGGCCTGCGAAAGCATCAACATCAAGACCTGCTTTAATGGCTGCTTCACAGTATGCAATACCATCAGCAATCGTGAACGCGATTTCTTGCGCTGCAGTTGAACCTGCTTCACGAATGTGGTA
>NZ_JBGJZL010000035.1:0-3299 GCF_042610375.1 Pelosinus sp. sgz500959 | reverse complement strand
GGACAAGCGTGTAGAGAACAACCTAGATGAAATTGTGGTTCATCGGACAATAAATCAAGATATAGAAATGATAATTGGCACTACACCTGGCGAACGTATTAGAATGGCCCGATTGCAAAAAGGGTGGATGATCAAGACCCTTGCTGCCAAAGTTGGAATAACACCAAAATCTTTAAGTAATATAGAACGACAGATTACCAGTTTTGAGAATACTACATTGCGGAAAATTTCTATCGCGCTTGAACAACCAATATGGTTTCTTGGCTGCTTTGAAAATATGCCTGAAGATACTTTTTTTCAGAGACTCGAAAAGGCACGTTTTTATCACGGCCATACTAAGGTCAAGATGGCTACTATCCTTGAGCTGAATGCTCGTACTATTTTAAATTGGAAAGTTAAAGAACCATGTAAAGAAACTAAGAAAAAAGCTTCTCATTATTTACAAATTTTGAAACAATTTTAAGTTTCCTTCATTAAATAGCATAGTACTGTGTTGCTACATAAAAATAGCTACCCGAAAGCAGCTATAAGCGTGACTTAGCCCTGTATTCCCACAACATTTTAATCGCACAATATAACAACGTCCCAACAGTAACTATGAGCAACCATATTAAAAATTGAAAGATACCCATCAATGTCATAAAATCACCTGCCTTTTGGGTATAGTATTACCCAAAAGGCAGATGATTAATTTCTTTACATCTATTATATTCTCTTTTATTCTGTAAAACTTTCTTCAAACCGCGTTATTTTAAAAATTTCTTTGACTATACCTTTTAATCCCGCAACTTTAAGACTACCTCCTAAACAATGAGATTGATTGCGGAGCGCAACCAAAGTCCCAATCCCTGAAGCATCAATATAATTTACGGCACTCATATCAACAATACATTTATTATACTTCTCATCTAGATACCCCAGCAGCTCTTGTCTTAAAATTACAGAGTCCTCAAGATACATTCTACCATTCAATTTTACCAAGATTCGGTTCTCATCAATAGTGATTTGTTTTTCCATGCCACACATCCTTAATATTTTCACTATTTATCTATTATATGTATAAATAGTTGAAAATTTTGTCAAAATAAATTTCTAAAAATATTTTTCCTATTTATAAATAAAAAAGCCCCTACCAAGTCAATTAAGCTCGATAATGGCTTTCTACTGTACAATATTAACGGGACCGAGTAGTACAACAATGTATTTCTATAAAAAGATTGGCCTGGAGCTTATGACTTTTATATTATAACTCAATAATAATTATTAATCAATAATTATTATAATTAAAATACTAATCTAATTAAAGATCGACGGGCTTAAAAATTGGCAATCGCTTACCGATATTGTATATTATTAGTAGAGACTTCCATTCCTTCGAGTTGAAAACGTATAGCCCCGTAGGTAGTAGCAAATTTGCCTTTTGCATTAAGAGTCTCTTTTATAAATACTAAAATAAGAAAAATCACTTACCAGTTTTTATCATATATTTAATGTCATATACTTTATTATTTATTTTATTATTTATTTTATTATTTATTTTATAGAGATTACCGCATCAGCATAATACAAATCAATTTATATGTACTGTAAATAATCATCATAATTGATATCGTCAGTATGGAAATTAATATTGGCGTTAACAAAATAACCACCTGCCTTTTGGTATATTATTACCAGTTTGGTAGGTGGTTATATAATTTTATCTCACATTATTTAACGTTATGTAATAAATTATGACTGAAGGTGGATTTATAGTGGAGTTTTCATCATTCATTTTATTTGGCAATATCTAAAGTTGTCGTGCTAATGTCCGAATCAAAAGATTTTGTCCATTCTTCTACTATCGCTCTAATAGCACGAGTATCCGTACGAAATTCTTCATTTCTAGATTTATTAATCATAATATTATACACATACTCATGATTTTTTACATTTACCAGCGCTATCCTAGAGATAATTCCAACTTTATTTACTGATATTTGATCCTTTCCATAGGATTGATATTTATGGGTAAATGAATTATAAAACATTTTACTATTATATTGTTTGACTTGCTCGGTAGTTGCATCACATATCACTATCACTACGTAATCTAAATTATTTTGCAAACCAAAATCAACAATCATTGGTAACTTTACGCCATTAATTAACTCTTGCATATCACTAACCAAAATTTCTTTTTTTCCCAAATAATTTTTAAAATCAGTAGAAGTTAAATGATCAATTATAAATTTTTCTTTTAAAAATTTATTTTTCACTGCATTTTCCACATTGAAATACGCTTCATTTTCTTTATCTCCAAGTATATTACTACTTGCAAATATACATATTCCTACTCTCGATTTATCAGTTATAGAAAAATTTGATATTGAATTTTCAGCAAAAACATTTGAAATAACCATCAAATTAATAGTTATTGCTACCCCAATCATAATAAACAATTTCTTAGTTTGATACATAACTACTCCCCTTTATTATCTTTAAAATTTTTCTTTAAATACCAAAAAAATCTAATTTTATAATACCACAGGTCACAAAATTAGAAAAGCCATCTTACCTCAAGGAGCAAGATGGCATAATTAACATTAATTATTACAGACAGCCCTCAACCAACTCTATACATCTAGGGCTATTAGGCTTGCGCTCAATCAATCCTTGGTTAACTAGCATAGTTAAATGACGATGAACCGTTGAGCTACTATTAATCCCTACACCTGCTCCAATTTCTCGGACACTTGGCGGATACCGATGAGGATAGTCGCGGATAAAATTAAGAATGGCTTGTTGTTTTGGATGCATAGTATCTCCTCCAAACTATTGTTTGGTTATATTTTATAGCAAATACTTTCATTTGTAAATATATGGTTTTTTAAAATAATCACCTCACTCAATTAAGAGTAAAGCGGCTAAATATAAATTTAAGCCTTTTTTCCATGTAGAATCTTTTATATGCGAAACATCCTTACGGCCCATAGGAGCATAAGAGCCCCTATCATGCTTGAATTTATCGATCCGAGTGTTCCATATGCAAAAATATCCGTGATATTAAATAAAACTCCACCTATAAAAGAACCTATAATACCTGCTATTAAGTCTCCCCATAAACCGCCAAAACTATCACTGCGCGAAATCATGCCAGCCACTCCACCAAAGATTACTCCTACTAATAAAAGCCAAAGCATTGTTATCGCCTCCTAATAATAGTGTTTCCATTAAAATAATTTTAATTTGACATAAAATAAAAAAGAGCCCCTACCAAGTCAATTACGACCTGATAGGGACTTGATATGCATAACTAT
>NZ_JBGJZL010000034.1:0-3803 GCF_042610375.1 Pelosinus sp. sgz500959 | reverse complement strand
GCCCCTTGCATCGTTTGGCTAAAAACATCTTGAAATTTAACACGACTCGCTTTAAAACCAACTGTATTTACGTTAGCGATATTATTACCGATTACATCCATACGAGTTTGATGATTTTGCAACCCAGAAAAAGCCGAATATAGGGAACGCATCATGATTACATTACCTCACTTTTTTTATTTTTCTTACAAACTGCATCAATCAATCAGCAGTTTAAGGCTTCCTCGTAAGGTCCAGCCTTATATAATTACCGCACTATCAATATTGGTAAAAATATTATCTTTCATACTTACACTATCCAGAGCCGTAATAACTGTTTTATTTTTTATGCTTACAACTAAAGCCAAATTATTGCCATTCATTAAAACCAACGAATCTTTAGCGCCTTTTTCAGCAGCTTTTTCGACGGCATTATTGAGTTTTGTTAAATCTGCTTCCTCAAGCTTAATATTACGGGCTTGTAAACGTTGTAGTGCATGTTGAGAAAATTGTACACCGTTCAATTCTTTAGCGAACATTTGAGCAAATGTTGTGCTATTATTTTTTGCCTTATTGTTTAAGTCCTGTACTAAATTATCATTCGCCTTATTAACAGGAACGATGGATTGCTGTGGATAGTAAATACGATGATCAATCATAGTCACCCAACCTCCTGGTGTACCTATTAGCGTTGTACAGTATTAACACTACCCACCTCGACGATTTGCGAAACAGTCAAACTCGTAACTTTCTTCGAATCAAAGGTACTGCTTGTTGTTTTTCCACTCGCATCTACACTTGATGCAGTCAAAGTAAGCGCCCCATTAGCAGTTTCTGCTTTTGTAATGATCCCAGTATGTGCGATATTATCACTATCAAGCCAACTAACTTTTTTATTGACTAAGTCAGTCGTACTCGTAGGCATAAAACTATTATATGTGATCGCATCGACATCAACAATTAATTTTGACTTTCCAGAAACAATACTTACACCCTTGACAACACCATCAAATACTTCATTCTTATTATTCGTCCATGTCACGGTATCACCAATCATTCCATTGGCTTGAGTCGCAAGAGTTGTTGAATTCATATTTTGCATTTGTTCCAAACTAGAAAATTGAGCCATTTGAGCGATAAAAGATGTATCATCCATAGGTTTTAAAGGATCTTGATTTTGTAATTGAGTAACAAGTAGTTTCAGGAAATCATCTTTACCTAAACTATTATCACTTGTTGCCTTACTGGACGTATTCGATACATTTGTAGTTCCAGTAGTGTTATTTACAGTCGTCATCATGTACTCCTCCTTTGTTATGCGCGGTAATCAACTCCAGTTTCACCTAGCACTCGTTTAACAGAGTCCGTTGTCTCAAAAAAATCAAGAAACTCTTCTTCTTTCTTTTTGTTTTGAACTTTTGCTGTAGATTGCTGATGACCTCTAGATTGTTGTCCATTAGAAAAGAATTCTCCTAAACCAGCATATACTCCTACACTATCAATTTTTAAACCTTGATTAGACATGTCTTGTTTCAATTGAGATAAAGACGATTCAATCATGTTACGAACTTCATTATTATCGGAGTGGAACCTAGCACTAACGATACCATTTTCAACAGTTATTTTAAATGTTAATTCTCCTAAATGCTCAGGTTTGAGATGAATGATCATTTCCGTATTTTTTTGTCCTTCAACCAAATGAACTTGATCAACAATTTGAGAAGTAATGTCATAAGGATCAAATGTCGATTGAGATAATCCTTGTGTTGTCACTTCCTTTGTTTGATTTTCATTTATGATCCCCTGTTGATTTAACAAACTAGCAAACACATCAGAATTTATTGTTGGTTCCTTTGGTAACAGTTTATTCACATTAAACTGTTCTTCTCCACCCTCTACGATGGCGAGTTCCCCTTTATTTTCACTCACAAAGGTTTCAACAGCAGTGACCGCTACCTGAGGTGCCACTATCGATTTGGTATTAGCAAAATCAAACATTCCAATTTTATTTGTCTCTTCAGCTTTTTGAACATTGATCGTGTTATTGACTATCTTGTTGCCATCAAATTGTTTACTATTTTTCTTTCCAAAAGCATTTGAGTTACCATTAGAAGTAATCGTAGCGCCTATATTTGATACAATGGTCTCATTTGTCAAACAATCATCATTGATTTTCAGGTTCTCTTTTATTTGCACTTGCTCCAAAATGGGCTTACTCTGCATTTGGGCTTGAGCTTGTAGTTGTGCAAAGGCACTAAGTTTGTTATTATCTACCTTCAAATTAGCATCCGTCTTTTTCCCTAATAATGATGCTAATTGATTTGAAGACGTATTCATACCACTAGTTAATGCTAGATTTATCAATTGAGGTTGCATCAGATTCGATGTAATATTATTCAATTGAGATTGTACTACGTTCGTATTTACATCATTCAATTGTGACTGCACTACGTTTGGTATGACATTGTCCAATTGAGGTTGCACTACGTTTGGTATGACATTGTCCAATTGAGGTTGCACTACGTTTGGTATGACATTGTCCAATTGAGATTGCACTACGTTTGGTATGACATTGTTCAATTGAGATTGCACTACGTTTGGTATGACATTGTTCAATTGAGGTTGCACTACGTTTGGTATGACATTGTTCAATTGAGATTGCACTACATTCGGTATGACATTGCCCAATTGAGGTTGCACTACGTTTGGTATGACATTGTCCAATTGAGGTTGCACTACATTCGGTATGACATTGCCCAATTGAGGTTGCACTACGTTTGGTATGACATTGTCCAATTGAGATTGCACTACATTCGGTATGACATTGCCCAATTGAGGTTGCACTACGTTTAGTGTGATATTGTTCAATTGAGATTGCACTACATTCGGTATGACATTGCCCAATTGAGGTTGCACTACGTTCGGTATGACATTGTCCATTTTAGATTGCGCTACATTCGGTATGACATTGCCCAATTGAGGTTGCACTACATTCGGTATGACATTGTCCAATTGAGGTTGCACTACGTTTGGTATGACATTGTCCAATTGAGGTTGCACTACGTTTGGTATGACATTGTCCAATTGAGATTGCACTACATTCCGTATGACATTGTTCAATTGAGGTTGCACTACATTCGGTATGACATTGCCCAATTGAGGTTGCACTACGTTCGGTATGACATTGCCCAATTGAGGTTGCACTACGTTCGGTATGACATTGTCCATTTTAGATTGCGCTACATTCGGTATGACATTGTCCATTTTAGATTGCGCTACATTTGGTATGACATTGTCCATTTTAGATTGCGCTACATTCGGTATGACATTGTCCATTTTAGATTGCGCTACATTTGGTGTGACATTGTTTAATTTAGATTGCGCTACGTTTGGTGTGATATTGTTCAATTGAGATTGCGCTACATTTGGTATGACATTGTTCATTTTAGATTGCGCTACATTCGGTGTGACATTGCCCAATTGAGGTTGCACTACATTCGGTATGACATTGTCCAACTGAGATTGCGCTACATTTGGTATGACATTGTCCATTTTAGATTGCGCTACATTCCGTATGACATTGCCCAATTTAAATTGCGCTACATTCGGTATAACATTGTCCATTTTAGATTGCGCTACATTCGGTATGACATTGTCCAATTGAGGTTGCACTACGTTTGGTGTGACATTGTTCAATTGAGATTGCGCTACATTCGGTATGACATTGCCCAATTGAGGTTGCACTACATTCGGTATGACATTGTCCATTTTAGATTGCGCTACATTCGGTATGACATTGCCCAATTGAGGTTGCACTACATTCG
>NZ_JBGJZL010000033.1:0-6273 GCF_042610375.1 Pelosinus sp. sgz500959 | reverse complement strand
ATAGACTGATTAGAATGGCACAGATGCTAGGCGCGACGAGGACGTGAAGGAGTCGTACTGAAAAGTACGTCGAGTGAACGCCCGCAGGAGCAACAACGCAGATGGGTTATTATAAGCAGTCGGACCATAATCTGGTGACGATAGCTAAGGGGTTCCACCTGTTCCCATACCGAACACAGTAGTTAAGCCCTTATACGCCGAAAGTACTTGGTTGGAAACGACCTGGGAGGATAGGTAGTTGCCAGTTGATCCAGTGACGATAGCTGTGGGGTTCCACCTGTTCCCATACCGAACACAGTAGTTAAGCCCACATACGTCGAAAGTACTTGGTTGGAAACGGCCTGGGAGGATAGATAGTTGCTGGTTAAGAAAAAAAGCACTCATTTATGAGTGCTTTTTTTTATTTAAGACCACGGACACTTACATTAATAGGAACATCACGACTGACTTTTAATTCTTCATCGAGTATATGATAGATATCTTCAAGACTTTCACCTAAAGGAGTGATAATCCCACCAATACATATTTTCATAGAGAGACTTTCATGACCGGGAATGATCACCTTTTCAATTGAAGATTTAAGTTTATTTGACCAATTAAGCATGAGAGATTTTTTGTCGAGACGAGTGATCATGATAAATAATCCTCCCTCTAACCTACCGATGATATCACCTTCTTGTATGTTGTCAGATAGAACTTTACCCATTGCCTTTAAAGACATATTTCCTGCTGCTATTCCGTAATCATTATTAATTTGTTTTAAATTGTCCAAGTGTATGAAAAATAACCCTAAGATATTACTATCACCAATTGCTTCTGAAGCTAGTAGAGTACTTAATTTACTATCAATATATTCTTTGTTTGGAAGACCTGAGAGTGAATCAAGAAAAGCCTTACGAGCTAATTCTCTAACTTGGTCAAAATTACCGACGGAATTATTTTTAGTAAAAGTTTCCATGGTAAATTTATGGAGGCCATTATCATTAAATATTGGTACAGTACGGATGGTAACAGGAATAAGATGTCCTTGTTTATGACGCAAAAAAAGAGACATTTCCGTTGCTGTCTTATTTTTTATTGTTTGTTTTAAAGGGCAAGATGAATTACAGATATTCTCACCTTTTTCATTAACATGTAACAAAATCATGTCATAACATTTACGCCCAACGACTTCTGAAGAGGTGTATCCACTGATTACTTCAGCGGAATGATTCCAAAATAAAATACTGCGGTCATGGTCAGCTAAAAATACTCCATCAAATAAATAATTTAAGAACATAACCGTTTGTTCAATTTCCATATAAGTCCTCCCGCCATCGAAAAATAATCTTAATATTGATATTATTTGACAAAAAATAGTCTTTTCCTTTAAAATGCTACAAATAATAGTTGTTTATTTAATTAATTATTAGAAATAACTTTACAAGAACATGAGTTTGTTTTAAGATTAAAACAAACTCATGTTCGCAAATGCAATATAAGGGATAAGTTACTTGTATGGTACAAGAACTATAATATATATGAAATAGGTGATTATCTTCAATTGGGCAATACATATCATTATTGGGCTTCTTTTTAGTATGGGATTTACAACTCAACCGATGGATATTTTTTTCACGTTGCTTGGTAGTTTGCTACCAGATATTGATCATCCCAAATCGATGCTGGGGCGATTTAATTTGTTTGCGGGTTTAATGACTCATCGCGGCTTTTCTCACACGATAGTCGGATGTATTGTTTTCTCTTTGCCGTTTTTATATATTCATGGTGCAGCACCATATGTATTTTTAGGGGCTATTTCACATTTATTTGGTGATCGATTACAATCAGCAACTGGTACACGAATGTTTAAGATAAAAATTTGGTAACATACTAATAGATATAGATCTAAAACTCATTTCTCAGTACGTTTTTATGAATTAGATAAGAGAGTATAAATAATCATACTAGCAAGAGAGAGCCCAACAATTAAAAATAATACTCCTTTATAGGTTTCTGAACGACGGAGGTTATACGCAGCTACCCATATTAAGGTGATCGCTAATAAGATACCACCTAAGATTGATGAAAGAGAAATTAGTTTATCCATGGTAACATCCTTTCTAATTTAAATATAAGTGTAGAGACATATAAACATTTTCTCACTTAATGGTAGTAGCGTCAATCTTTTACTGATTGTTGTAAGGTCTATTGTAGGAATTTTTGATGTTTTCACGAATATGCTATAATAGAGATTTTTGAATTGTATTTTTGAAAAGAGGGAAGATAATTGAAAAAAGGTAATATGTACCACGGATTTGTATTAGAAGAAGAAAAGAAAATTGATGACATAAATTCCATTGCTCAAATTTTTTATCATCAGAAAAGTGGAGCTCGATTATTGTATTTAAAAAATGATGATGATAATAAGGTTTTTTCGATTACCTTTCGTACTCCGCCTGCAGATAGTACAGGAGTTGCTCATATTGTTGAGCATTCTGTATTATGTGGTTCACGGCAGTTTCCCATGAAGGAACCCTTTGTTGAGTTAGTAAAAGGCTCTTTGAATACATATTTAAATGCTATGACTTTCCCTGATAAAACCATGTATCCGGTTGCAAGCCGTAATGAAAAAGATTTCTCTAATTTAATGAACGTATATTTAGATGCTGTATTTTATCCTAATATAGGAGATTGTCCAGAAACCTTAATGCAAGAAGGGTGGCATTACGAATTAGAGGATAAAGAGGCCGAAATTACTTATAAAGGCGTAGTTTATAACGAGATGAAAGGTGTTTTCTCTTCGCCAGATGCTATACTTGATAAGAAAATTTTTGAAGCATTGTTCCCAGATACTGCTTATGGAGTGGAATCAGGTGGTGACCCTGATGATATTCCTAATCTGACTCAAGAGCAATTTATTGAATTTCATAAACAGTATTATCATCCATCAAATAGCTATATCTTTCTATATGGTGATTTAGATATTCTAGAAAAATTAAAATTTCTGGATGAAGCTTATTTGAGTGGGTTTGAAAAAATTCAAGTCTTATCTCAAGTTGCTTTACAGCCAAAGTTTGAACAAAAAGTTGAACTCATATCTGATTATCCGATTACACCGACAGATAGTATTGAAGATAAAACCTTTATGAGTATGAATTTCGTTTTAGGAAAAGCGACTGATCCTGAAATTTGTTTAGCCTTTCAAATTTTAGAATACCTACTATTAGAAACACCTGCCGCACCTTTGAAAAAAGCTTTAATTGAGGCTAAAATCGGAAAAGATGTTGGTGGGACTTTTGTACGAAGTATCCTACAACCTACTTTTGGCATTGTTGTCACAAGTACAAATGAAGAAGAAAAAGAAAAATTTCTTCAAGTTGTCGACACGGAACTGAGAAGGTTAGTTATAGAGGGAATTGATAAAAAACTCATTGAAGCTTGTATCAATATTTTTGAGTTTACATTACGTGAGGCTAATTATGGCAGTCGTCCGACAGGGCTTGTATATAATATTAAATGTATGGATAGTTGGCTTTATGATGAAAGCCCAGTAATTCATCTCGAATACACAGCGATTCTTGAAAAAATCAAAACAGGGTTAACCACAAATTATTTTGAAAAATTAATTCAAGAGTATTTATTGGATAATAATCATCAATCTTTGGTTATTTTACGGCCTAAACATGGCCTAGCAGAAGAAAAAGATGAAGAAATACGCAAACAATTAGCTAATTATAAAGCGTCTTTGACACCTGAAGAAATCGATCAATTGATTGCACAAACAGAACAATTGAAAATTCGTCAACAAACGCCCGATTCTCCTGAAGCCCTAGCAACAATTCCGTTGTTGACTCTTGAAGATTTGGAACCTAAAGCAGAAGAATTACCATTGGTGAAAAAAGAAGAAATGGGTGTACCAGTACTACTTCATTCTCTTTATACAAACCAAATTGCATATGTTAATTTTTACTTTGACACGCGATGCATTCCGCAGAAATCTTTACCATATGTTTATTTGTTGGCAGAGATACTTGGTAAGGTTGCAACAACACACTATGATTATGCTGAATTATCAAATGAGATCAATATAAATACAGGTGGTATTGGTTTTGATACAGCTGTCTATACTGATGATGGTTATGATGATAAATATTTACCGAAATTTATAGTGAAAGGTAAATCATTAGTAGGAAAATTACCTCAATTATTTAAGCTTTTTGAAGAAATGATTGTACAGAGTCATTTTGATGATAGCAAACGAATACAGGAACTGATTCAAGAAATTAAATCAAATTGGGATATGAATTTATTCCGTCGTGGTCAGCAATTAGTTACTAATCGAGTGTTATCATATGTTTCACCTATCGCTCAATATAATGAAGTTGGAATGTTACTTTTTTATGATTTTATTGCCGATTTAGAAAAGAATTTCATAGAAAAGTCTGAGGAATTATTTTCTCAACTTCAAATGGTATCTAAATTAATTTTTAATAAAGAAAATCTTTTGGTCAGCGTAACGATCGAAGAAGATAATTATTTAAAGTTTAAAGAAAGTTTCTCTGATTTTACCAAAGCGTTAGCATCAGATAAAATGCCGATTGAACAATATAAATTTGAAGTTGCAGAACGTAATGAAGGTTTAATGACCTCTGGTAAAGTTCAATACGTTGTGAAAGGAGCTAATTTTCGTAAATTGGGATACTCTTATCATGGTAGTCTAAAAGTCTTAGAAACTATTTTACGCTATGATTATTTATGGACACGGGTACGTGTGCAAGGTGGAGCCTATGGTGGATTTGCAAAATTTGAAAGAAATGGTAATATGGTATTTGGTTCCTATCGCGATCCAAATCTAACAGAAACTCTAACCGTTTATAATGAAACAGCTTCTTATTTACGCGATTTCGATGTTGATGAGCGAGAAATGACTAAATATGTCATTGGTACTATGAGCCAGTTAGATACGCCTTTGACGTCTTCTCAAAAAGGTGACCGTGCAGCAAATTATTATATTCGAAATATTTCTCAATCCAAAATTCAAGAAGAGCGTAATGAAATATTAGCAACACGTCAAGGGGATATCTGCAAACTCGCTAATTTAGTTGATGATTCTATGAAAGAAAATTATCTTTGTGTATTTGGAAATGAGCAAAAAATTAAAGAAAATAAAGATATATTCAATCATTTAATTAATGTGCTTAAATAAAGCTAGAAAATTAAGTGCGATGCCTAATATAATAGTATGANATGAAAGAAAATTATCTTTGTGTATTTGGAAATGAGCAAAAAATTAAAGAAAATAAAGATATATTCAATCATTTAATTAATGTGCTTAAATAAAGCTAGAAAATTAAGTGCGATGCCTAATATAATAGTATGATAAAAAAACGAAGGGGTAGTTCTTATACCCCTTCGTTTTTAACTAATTCAATTGTTAGTTAGCATTTTTCTTTATTAGAATTTTGTTTAGGGCAAATTTCTTTAGCAAACTCAGTAGAACTTTTCTGGGTTTGAGGTTTAGATTGAGCTTTTGGTTTTGAACTTTCTCTGGATTTTTGGTTTGATTTCTTTTCCATTATATCACCTCCCGTTCATAGCTTACCCAAGATATATCAAGAGAAAACATCTTTTTAGTTTTTATTATTACGTTAAAAACTGTTGACATTTTGATTTATAGTATGGTATTATAAACGAGTTGCCAAGAGCGACACAAAAAAATATTGACACAATGTAATAAATGTGTTAAACTAGTATTCGTTCGTGAGGAACGATCAGGTGTTCTTTGAAAACTAAACAATGTAAGTAAAGTTAAAATAGCCAGATGTGTAAGATTATTTATTGGTATGCGGGAATAGCTCAGCGGTAGAGCATCGCCTTGCCAAGGCGAGGGTCGGGAGTTCGAATCTCCTTTCCCGCTCCACATTATATTAAATTTTTTAAAGAGCCATCAAGGTTCTTCATAATATAACTTTTATGGAGAGTTTGATCCTGGCTCAGGACGAACGCTGGCGGCGTGCCTAACACATGCAAGTCGAACGGTCTGGTGGCTAGCACCGATCGCTTTAAAATGAAAAGCATTGAAGAGCGCATAAGGGTGAACGAAGAGAACCCTTTACGCGTTAAAAAAGTGCCAACAGTTTTAAAGGAATGGGTGCTAGACATCAGATAGTGGCGAACGGGTGAGTAACGCGTAGACAACCTGCCTTTTAGATGGGGACAACACTGCGAAAGTGGTGCTAATACCGAATGTTGTATTAATGGTGCATATCATAAATACTAAAGATGGCCTCT
>NZ_JBGJZL010000032.1:0-6327 GCF_042610375.1 Pelosinus sp. sgz500959 | reverse complement strand
TGAATAATGTGCTTGCTTAGAGCCGATGATACGCTCAAATTGAGCCACCATCACGTTAATTTTAAACCACCTTCACGCAAGGTGAGCCATTTGGATTTTTTAGGCAATAATGAACTTATGCACTACATGATTTGGTAGTGTAAATAAGTTCAAAGGAAGTTACTTTATGCCTAATTACCGTGAAATCCTTCGTCTCAATAGTCAGGATATCAGTCAAAGAAGTATCTCAACCAGTTGTCAGTGTTCTCGCAATACTGTATCAAGTACCTTAAAACGTGCTGAAGAGTGTGGCATTTCATGGCCATTGCCTAAGAATATATCCGACAATGAACTAATTCAGCAGCTTTTTCCCAGCAGAACGCTTTCTTCATCACGTAGATTACCCGATTGTGAATATATCCATAAAGAAATGGCTAAAAGTGGTGTCACACTCAGCTTGTTATGGAATGAATACTGTGAGATATGCAGGATGAATAACCAAATTCCCTTTATGTATACTCAGTTTTGCAAATACTACCGTGATTATGCTAGTGTCACCAAAGCTACGATGCACATTGATCGCAAGCCTGGTGAGCAACTAGAGGTTGATTGGGCTGGACAAACAGCTAAAATCATTAACAATGAAACTGGCGACTTCATAGACACCTATATATTTGTCGCCGTTTTACCTTCAAGTCAATATGCTTACGTAGAAGGTTTTTTATCGCAGAATCAGGAGAGTTGGATTATGGCACATGTAAATGCCTATCAATTTTTCGGAGGCGCTACAAGGATTCTTATCCCTGATAACCTAAAGACTGGCGTAGAAAAAGCGTCATGGTATACGCCAGTTATTAATAAAACCTATCACGAAATGGCTGAGCATTATGGAACGGCCGTCATACCAGCACGCGTTAGAAAACCCAAAGATAAACCTAGCGTCGAAAAGGCTGTAGGTATTATTTCTACTTGGATTATCGCAGCTCTTCGTCAGCAAGAATTTTTCTCACTGAGGGAATTAAATGAGGCAATTCGCGGAAAACTTTACGAATTTAATGCAAAACCATTTCAAAAGAAACCAGGAAGTAGGCTGAGTACGTTCATCGAAGAAGAAAAACCTGCTCTATTGGCACTTCCAGCAGTGCCATATGAAATGGCTATTTGGAAAATCGCAACGGTACAGTTTAACTATCACATATCTGTCGACAAAATGCACTATAGCGTGCCATACGAATATATTAAACACAAAGTCGATGTTCGAATAACTCGAAATGTCATTGAAGTATTCTTTAACAATCATCGGATCTGTTCGCATCCAAAATTACATGGACGCGAAGGTCAGTATAGTACTGTAGTGGAACATATGCCAGAAGATCATAAGAAATATATGACATGGAATGCTGAACGATTTACTTCTTGGGCAGAAGGCATTGGACCAAGTACTTCCATAGCTATAAAGGCTATTCTTGCCTCGCATCGGATTGAACAGCAAGGATATAAGAGTTGCATGGCATTACTGAAATTAGCTGATAAATATGCAGTTAACCGACTTGAATTTGCCTGTGGAAAGGCATTATCCTATACGCCAAACCCTAGCTATAAAAGTATACAAACCATTTTAAAGACTGGACAAGATAAAGTGATGAATGATAAACCACCAATTCGTGATACCTCTGCTGAGTTTGGCTTTACCAGAGGAGCCGATTACTACGGGAGGAAATCATAATGGTGAATGAAATGACTATCACAAAACTACATGAACTGAGACTAAATTCTATGGCAGAATGCTATCGTCAGCAGATTCATGATTCATCCTTTAATGACTTATCATTTGAAGAACGTTTTGGTCTCATGGTTGATACTGAATGGGCACGAAGGAAGAACAATAACTTAGCTCGGCTTATCAGAAAATCTGAGCTACACTTTCCCGATGCTTGTATTGAAGATATTGAGTATCATGCTGATCGCAAATTAAACAAATCACAAATTGCTCGACTCTCTACATGCAATTACATTCAAGAAAAACATAATATCATTGTCCTCGGTGCTTCCGGTGCAGGTAAAACATATATAAGTTGCGCTTTGGGTATCGCTGCTTGCAGAAACTTTTATACGGCAAAATATATTCGTCTTCCTGATCTACTCAATGAACTTGCTGTGGCAAGAGGCGAAGGAATTTATCAGAAAGTCATGAAGCATTACAAACGAATCAGCTTACTCATTCTTGATGAATGGCTACTTGTGCCACTCAGTCAAATCGAAGCAAGAGATCTTTTAGAAATTATTGAAGCAAGACATAAAAAGGCATCTACTATATTTAGCTCACAATTTGCTCCAGCTGGCTGGCATGGAAAAATTGGCGAAGATACATTAGCTGATGCCATTTTAGATAGAATCGTTCATGATTCATATACCATATTTATTGATGGAGAAGATTCTATGCGCAAACGTAAAGGCATCCATGAATAGCAAAAACTAATTGTTGAGTTTTCCTGTTGCTTTTTCATCACTTTCATTAGTGGTTCACTAAGCAACAGGATAGCTCAAATTAAGCGTGAAGATGGCTCAACGCAGAACGTATTGGCGGCGCTGCCGCAGCGTAATATTCAATAGCCTAGCGCAGCAATTTCGTCAAAGATAATGCTCGCATTGATGCAACCTTCATTTATACGTGACAAGATGTAACTCTTAAATGGATCTAGTTTGCTTGTCAAAGTAACTTGCTTTTGATAGTGGGGGATCTGATCTGTGTGAAGCCACTTGGAAACTGTTTTTCGATCGATACCGAGCGTTTGTGCTATTTGAATGTTTGAAAATCCCTTGCTTCTTAAATCTCTAATCATGAAAAACTCCTCACGTTGTACCATATGCTCCTCTCCCTTCTAAGAGGATGGTACGTTTTTTGTGGGTATTTTTCAACCGATTATTATGGGTAGTTTAACATCGTTTACGACACCTACTCACATTTTACAAACTAAACACTCCAACTTCCAAAACTCCACAAAAAGTAAAGCATGTTAGAAAGGTCCGCTACAATAAACATTGGCGGCTACTTCTAACATGCTTGTTATATTTATATGGATAATGTTACAATGATAGATTTTGATCATTACTGTCATTAGTAGTTGAATCTATCAATCTAGATTTATAAATCGATTCAAATCATCCCACAGCAAAACCAATGAATGAGATGGTGTGCCTTCAAAATCATCAATAAAATCTTTGAAATGCCTCGCACCTAAATGAGTATATATTCCTTCTGCCCTATCATTTCCTTTTACAATGCAGATGGACATTTTTTTATATCCTTTATTATAAGCGTATTCACCAATTGTAAAAATCAATTTTTTCCCAACTCCACCACCTTGTACTGATTGCAAAATATGCAAGGAATCAAGTATCAGACAGTCCTTCAAATCATCATATGGCTTATATGCTGCAAAACCAATGATCATACCATTTTCGTCTACCGCAACAAAAACTCCTTGCTGATCTGTATGAATATATGACAACCACTTTTCTTTTGAATGTTCATATGTCATGCTTTCCAAAAAAGAATCTGATAAAAGACCTTGATATGTAGCCTTCCAATTATCAGTATATATTTTAGCAATGGCTTCTACGTCATTGTCTATGATCGGCCTAATCCTCATATATATTCCTCCTGATAATTTCTTTAAAATCCAATCCATACGCAAATTCAAAGAAAAAGTACACTCAAAATTACTGTAAGGGTCAACGCAAGGGTCAATTTGACATAAAAAAAGATCCGCATAACCTGCAAAGCCCTGAATTTACTGGTGGGGTTAGGTGGACTCAAACCGCAGACCTCTTCGATGTCAACTAGACAATGGCACTCTGACTAGTCGGATCGAATCCGCTATAGCCTGATTTTGCTGGATTCTTGTCCAAGGATAAAAATGGAAAACGGGGTAAACTGATTAGAAAGATTAGAAGGAGATTAGAAAGGATTTGATTGTTTTCGTTTCCTTAATTCTAAAAACCTCTGCAAGAGTATATTAAAATCCGCCCTGGTGCCGTATCCTTTTTTAATAAAAACATCTGCGAATAGGCGAACTGCTTCACTACTTTTTTCTGGTGGTCTTACCTTATGTGGAAATGAGATAATGTTATTTTTCGATTTCTCTCTATCTAAAAAATCGTCCATTATCGTAACCATTTCAAACTCATAAGGCTGATTATTCACCAGCCCCTTTTCATCAAGAAAAACGTAATGTATTTGTATGCTGAAAGCTTTATTATTTTGATTTAGAAAAACCCACATTTCTGAAAGTTTTTGTGTAGCTTTCTCTGGTATATTGATATCACGATTAATGCCTATCCGCTTAACCTTTCCATCAATAACAATATAGCGTCTTGCTCTTGTATCCGCCATAACTATACACCCTTTATCAGGTTATCTTCTAACAGTATATCATACCTAAATCAAAATTCCATTTATTCTAAAAATACAAAATCAAGCCGTTACCTATAATATCTATTATCCAAAATACGATTTAAAGTTTTTCAAACTCTCCGTAAGAACTTCTCTGTATTTTTCATCAACAAGAATTGGTTGAAGTTCATTATCACCAAACGCTTCAACATATTCTTGCCAAGGACCTTCACAAATACTGTCAAAAAAGCACTGTCCACAATTCTTACCTTTTCTCTTAATAGATTTTCTCACATCATTCCAAACAAAAGTATCTTCTTTCACCTGAGTACATATTGTATTGCTTTGTAAATACTGAAGTTCTCCTACTAATTTTAAGTGTTTCGGAATAATACAGAACGGAATAGCCTCAAACTCAATAAAAATATTATTTTTTTTAGCAAGTTTGATAGTGTTTTCCAACTCGTCTTTCAATGATGTGTATGTAGGTATTACTATATCAAAATTTTTCCTCGCATCTCCCTGTCCATGTGGAAAAGCAAAGCAGATATATTTGACTCCTAATGAACTTACCAACTCAACTATATCAGCCAGCTCATGTTGATTAATTTTAGAAATAACGACTTTTATAATAACCATTTTATTTAAGTCAGTCATTTCTTTAATACCTACACAAGTTTGTTGAAAGCTGCCCTTTACTTGAGTTATAGAGTCATGTGTTTTAGCTTTAGCACCATGTAAGGCAATAACAAACTTCATTTCTTTTACATCTTTTACTAATTTTTTTACATATTCTAAACTTAATTGTCGTCCATTTGTCTGCATTGTAATTTTTAAATTGGATTGAATACATTTATTTAGAATTACATCCAAATCTTTACGGATAGTGACTTCACCACCTGTTAAAACAATTGATGTAATTCCTTTCTTCAATTCATCATCAATTTGCTGTAGACACTCTTCTGTTGTTAAATCCATGGCAATATGATTATTAACTAATTTATCTTTACTATCTACAATAACGCAATGCTTACATCTATTGTTACACGAATAACCAACTTTTAAGTCATACGTCAGTATAACACTCACTTCCTTTTATCCATATATTTATATAAATTCATTAAATCTTTTTTATCCAAACTAGCCAGTCTATTTGATAGATAAATATTATTAATATTACTGCCTTTTTTAATTTCAGGAATAACATCCTTAAGTTTGCCATTAAGCCACGTAGAAACACTTATTCCCTGTATTAATTGATTTAAACCGTCTTTTGATAATCCAGTTTGATTACAAGCAGTACACGGAAATTCAGAAACATCTATGCCTTCATATAGTCCTTCTTCTCTGATTAGTTTTTTACCATCACAATATAGACAAGGAAACATCTTGCGTACTTTATTGATTTCAGTCATTATTTTTTTATATCCTAAAATTTCAAAGACATAAGTATTCCCATTCATTTTACTAAAATATTTTTCTAATATCTCTTCTTTTGTATCATATATACCTGGTTCATCACATATCACAATTTGGTTATTTTTACCAATACGTTCAAGGTGCGACATCGCAATTTCTTTATATGGCAGTATATTATTTAATACAATTGTATAGCCAAACAAACTGCTACTTTCAATTTCTAAAAGCTTTAAAATTACCTGTATTTTTTTTGAAAACAATGATACATCGCTATTAAAATAAATATCTTTACCAATTATGTTTTTCAATTGATTATATATTTCGATCTTTTCAAATTCTTTACCATATTGACTGATCGAACTGTTTAAAATATCACGAATATCAACATCTGCAATTTTAAGACTTTTTGGGTGGTTAAAAATTTTCCCCTGACAAATAGGACAAATAATTTTATGTTTTGAATTATTTAAGCTATCTTTAGTTGGCCCTTTAGATTGCCGCATATATTTGTTAATCAAAAACAAAATACCTTG
>NZ_JBGJZL010000031.1:0-10440 GCF_042610375.1 Pelosinus sp. sgz500959 | reverse complement strand
ACAGAAAAGGAAGAATGGGCTAAATATGAAGAAAAATCCAACGCAAAAATTAAAGCTGCTGGCGTTACAATTACTACTGTTGATAATGTAGCTGAGTGGCAAGCAGCCGTTAAACCAGTCATTGATAAGAATGGTGCGCAATTTAAAGATCTTATCGATTACATACACACTTTAAAGTAATATAAAATAGAATATCTAACTATCCAAAGGGGCTATTCAGAACTCGGTTGAGTTTTTGTAATAGCCCTTTTCTGTTATATTTAAAGTCTTAGCTTAGTAGTATAAAGGAAACAGGTAACGACGAAACAAGGCAATTGAGAACGCCCCCATTGCCCTTCATAAATTCCATAGGTATACGACCTTAAAGTGACTTTGCAATATTTATCTTGTAAAATAAACTAAATATGATAGAATTTATAAAAAATAATACATGCTATAAAGGTATTTTCGTATGTTGCAACCAATAGTTGCGACATATGAAAAGCAGAATGTATCGTGCAACCGTCCCTTTTTTTCTATAATAAGAGCCAGAACATGATCTACAGAAGTTCATGATCTATATCCCTAAAAAAGGAGCAATCTCTAATGAATATTGAAATTGCCAACCGTTTCGTTAAGTTAAGAAAAGCTAACTGCCTGTCTCAAGAAGCTTTGGCCGAAAAGCTTGGCATTAGCCGACAAGCTGTAAGCAAATGGGAACGAGCCGAAGCCTCTCCCGATACTGATAATTTAATTTTATTAGCAAAGATCTATAAGATATCCCTCGATGAGTTGTTGTTTAGTGAAGAAGAGCCTAATCCAGACAACCAAGCTAGTGAATCAGCCGCCAAGCGACCAAACGAAAAAGAAGACCTGCACAATTTCAGCGGCATCCATCTAAAAAGCGATGACAATGAAGTCTATATCGGTCCAAATGGAATCTATGCCACCGACTTTGCTAAGCAGGAAAGTGTGCATATTAAAGACACTGCCCATATTACAATTAATGGACAAGATTATACTTTTAAAGAAGCTCGGGAAAAATGGGGACATAAATACCGCCACTCCACGCAGTTCCCCATTACACTGATTGTCTCCTTTATTTATATTGCCATTGGCGTATTCTATAATATCTGGCACCCCACTTGGCTGGTTTTCCTGTTGATTCCTATTAGCAGCAGGATTGCCTCCACAATCCAGCATAAAGACTGGAAATTACTTCCCTATCCTCTTGTCGTGGTCGCCATATATTTGACTCTGGGCTTTTTTTATGACGGTTGGCATCCAGCGTGGATTTTATTTTTAACGATTCCTCTGTATTATTCCCTTATCAGTTATTTCCGCCAAAGAAAAACTACGCCGAATACTTGATGGCCTTCCTAACATAATCTTTCCCACTCATACAAAACTCCTGCAAAAATTCTCGTTAGAATCCTTGCAGGAGTTTTTCGCTATTATAAATGATAAGGTTCTCCGTACCGGGTATAGCGGCAAAAATTCCGGTCACCAAAAGCCTCTTGCGATGAAGTCTGAAAGCAAACAAGCCTCGTCCAGCCAGTTTACTTGGCATCGAGGCTTGTCCCATATTTGTTACTTTTTTCGGCGGGCAAGCTGTTCTGGGGTACCATAGGCACCAGTGAAGTAGTTATGGCTGAAAACGACTTCCAGAACACCGCTTTGCCCTGCGTCTGCTAAGCGTTTGGCAATCCGGTGCTTATCTTCATTTGCCTCCATCGGGTTCACCGTCTTGCGCAAACCGTTGATGACCTCTCCGAGCTGATGGTAGGGGATACCGACCCCCAATTCGTCCTTGGCCCACTGAGCAACACATCGGGTTCCTGAGCAGAGCATGGAGAGATTAGGCATATTTTTTTCAAAGGGATAGGAGGTACACTCCTGACAGATGGCACACATTCCGGCCATTTTGATATCCTTCAACTGGCCTTTGTGGTAGGCATAACCCTGGGTAATCCGCATCGCATTATGCGGTGTTGTGACAATGACGACCACATCTGGCCTATTGGTCTCATCATAGGCTTCGAGGGGCATAATTTCTACCCCGGTGCATTTGTGAGCGCAATATACCATATCCTTAGCAACAGAACGGCTAACACACAGATTTTCATAAACGCCTAACTTCGCATGCCTGCTTCCGGACAGAGCCTCTTCGCCAACCGGCGCCATCCCAAGTGCCCTGGATGCCGCAAAGCACGCGCAGTGTGCCGCGTCCATCTTGCATAAACGGCCTTCGCCAGCCCATTTCACCGCCGTACAGTACGGCATACCGCCGCTAAGCCCAGCAGCCTTGCTTGACACGTAGTCATCTTCCGTCAGCAAAAACCGTATTCCCACTGGTTTTCGCCGCAAATCCAATAAAATATCTAGCCATAAGGCGTCATTTCTTGGCATTTTCATCACCTACCATTACTAGTTAAAATATTCGTACAGACCGCCGTAATGCTCCTGAGCGAATTTGCGGACTTTCTCGTCGCGGAAGGCATTGACCAAATCAACCGCCCATTTGGCCTCAGCATTGCTGGCTTTGACGACTACGCCCTGCGGATAGTTTTCCGGGTGCTTATCTCGGATCAGATATCCTTTGAAATCCTTGTTGGCATTCCTCATATGGCTGAAGAAAGAAATAGAAGCGTCGACATCAGGCAGTGCACGAACGGTCTGCGTTTGGTCCATATCCTTAAACTTAAAACCACGCGGATTTTGAGCAATATCAAGTACTGAGGCTTTAGTTGTATTATCCTTAAGGGTGATGAGACCGGCGTCGCTAAGGATGCGAAGAGCCCGGTCCATATTCATGGCATCGTTCATGAGAGCGATAGTCGCGCCGTTCGGAAGCTCGCTAACACTCTTGTATTTTTCCGAATATAGTCCCATACCAACCGCGTAGAGATATGGCTTTACCATAACCAGATCTCCTTTGTTGGACTCATTAAAGCTTTCCATGAACGGTCTGTGAACAACCATGACAGCATCCACACTGCCGTCATTGGCAGCCACCAGCGTATTTTTATTATTGTCAAAAACCTTATAGGTAACCTTGTAACCTTTTTCGGCCATAATGGGAACAACAGCTGCAACCAAGTCCTGAGTCGTCTCGGCGCAGGCAATTGTGATCTCTTTCTTGTCCGCCGTTTTAGGAGTATCGCCCTTGTTTCCGCCACAACCAGTCACAACTGCAATAACCATGCATAAGAGTACCACCAATCCAAGTCTTTTGAAATTCATTTACTTACAGCCCCTTTACCTGTCTTTACTTTTCTATATATTAGTTCTCCAAACCCTTGAATGACCAATACCATAATAAATAGGATTACTACAATAGCATACATCATCACATCATCAAAGCGTTGATAACCAAATGTCAGTGCTACCGCCCCTAGTCCCCCAGCGCCTACCGCACCGGCCAGTGTTGTGCTGGCCAGAAATAAAATAGTTGTCGTGGTCAAGCCTGCCACAATCGATGGCAAGGCTTCCGAAAACAGTACCTTGAACAATATCTGGCTATTGCTTGCCCCAAAAGACCGCGCCGCCAGTATGACATTGCTGTCTACTTCTAGCAAGCTGGCTTCCATGTAACGGGCAATAACAGGAAAAGCAGCCAACGTCAACGGTACAATCGCCGCCTCTTCTCCAATCGAAGTACCTACGATTGCTCTTGTCACCGGCGATATGGCAACAATAAGAATAATGACCGGGAAAGATCGAATCATATTCACAATAAAGCCAACCGTCCTGTAAACCTCTCTGTTTGGCTTTAGTCCATAAGGTGAAGTCATTACCAACAAAATAGCCACGCCAGTACCAATAATGAACCCAAACACCATTGAAAAGAAGAGCATGTATAACGTAGAGCCAATAGCTGGGATAATGATTCCAGGCAGGTATTCAAACAACCTAGTAGTGGTTAAATCAAAGAACATCGTCCTTCCCTCCCGGTCGACCACCTGGCACTAACACGGTGCAGTCCATTCCCTTATTTAGGCAATAAGCCCTAGCGCGTTCAATATTCTCAACTGCAATACTTAAATACAAATGGCCACAGCTTTTACCATAAAATTGCTCAACATTCGCCGCTATAATGGTAAACTCCAGCTTGAGTTTTGACACGAAGTCATTTAAAAAGGCTTGATCAATACTCGTATCTCTCAGAGAAAGTCTAAGAATTCTATGACTGGCTGGAGCAACCACCTCTTTCTTCCCGATCAGTTCCAATAGGCTAGAAGGTTCAGCTAGAAAGGTCTCAGATACCTCCCCCACGGCGGCGATCTGTTTGCCTGTGACAATCGCCATCCGATTGCAGACACCTTTAACAACCGACATATCATGAGTTACGATTACAATGGTAATGCCCATCTGGCGGTTGACGTCGGCAAGCAGATCCAAAATCGACTTGGTAATCGCCGGGTCCAGAGCTGAAGTGGCTTCATCACATAGGAGGATGTCCGGTTCCAGCGTCAGCGCCCTAGCAATTGCCACACGCTGCTTTTGCCCCCCTGAAAGTTCATGTGGCAAAGCCATGGTTTTATCGGCAAGTCCTACAATCTCAAGCAGCTCCTGTGCTTTTTTTCGTCTTGCCTCTTTTGGATAGTGCCAGCACTCCATCGGCAGCATTACATTATCAATTACCGTTCTCCGATTCAGCAGCGCAAAATTTTGAAAAATCATGCCTATTTTCCGGCGGAAAGATAACAGGTCTTTTTCCGAAAGTGCTGAAATGTCCGTACTATTCACAATGATTTTGCCTTTATCAAAGCTCTCCAAACCATTTATGCATCGGAGTAAGGTCGATTTTCCCGCACCGCTTTGCCCGACAATACCAAAAATCTCACTGCGTTGGATATTCAGATTAATGTTATCCAATATAGCAATCCCATTGTAGGCTTTGTATAGATTTTGAATTTGTATCATAGTCCTACCGCCTCATCACCATTATCCCTATCAATTCCTATCTACATATATATTGATAAAATTTGCAGCTACTATAAATTTTCATAATAACTTTCAATATTTTCGATAATGTTTCTTAAAATCCCTCCCCAGCCAGCAAATTAATTACGTTTATCAAAAGGAGATTCTGCAATTACATGATCTAAGACTCACAAGGGACGGTCCTAATTGACAACCTTTTTAAAAAAACCTTGTGTGACAAAAAGGACCGTCTCCACGAGTCACCACGTCCCTTGCAGTAAAACCAATGCCTATATTTCATTGATTTTACTCGCTGTATGAGCATTAACGTTTTCTCCTTCGCTTGTAAAATTAACTCATAACTCTAATTTCTTTTTATTGAATGCTGAAGGAACAAACCTGTATGCTTCTTTTTTATCCATTTTTGTTATGTATCTTGTCGCAATACGCTCTCCGCAGTTGGGACAGAATATCGCTCCGTGATAAAGGGAAAAGTCAATAGACCCTTCTATGATTCGCTCATTATACATTTTAACGAAGTTGCTTTCGCCAACTTTCTGATATTTTGCAATAAAACATTTGCAGTAGGCACAGCTAACTTCTAAAATATGACTTCCTCTGACTTTTTTACAATTTGGGTTTTTATAGATTCCCATATTCTCTCTCATACCTTTACTTCGTGCTATTGAATTTTGCCATTTAATAATTAGTAAATCATCTTTATCCGCTCTGAATTTTGCAGAGCAATCAGGGTAGCAAGCACCACTGTAGGATTTATGGGGGTGGTGTCTGTGCATAAATAAATTATAAAAAAACTAATAAGACAAATCCTCCTTTGCCATGTCGGCGTACAAAAAGGACCATCCCCACGAGCCAAACTAAAAGTTCACTGCAGACTCATCTGTGGCTTGTTTTCTTTCGTGGAGATCATTTTTAGGAAGTGTCATCATTTGTAGTTGTTGGTATTCCACCAATGCTTGATTAGGCATTGACTGGAATTTGAGTTTATCCAACGCCTCCTTTGTCTGCTTATCGTTATCTTGCTTTTTTACCTCATCTGTTTTCTCGTCTTTATCCTTATCAACAGCAAGTCGACCAATCAGCACCTTGAAGTTATCTCCGATTACTATATAAGTGTATAGATAATCTCCGTCCCTTACAGTAACATAGCGCTGTCCTTCCGATTTACTCTTCGTATTTTGCGTTTTTTCATCTTTACGATCTCCCGTATTGAGGGATTTACTTTGTAACGGCAATGCAACTCCAGATATCTTCATATTTATCACCTTCCTTATTTTCTATAATTAATATCGTATAAAACAAGGACTAACTTTACTATTTTCTGTAAAGTAACACAATTACCATTACTCCTTCTATAATCTTAATTAATCTCTTTCATAATCGAGATTTCCTAGTATTTCATATTTTAAAAACTTGCTTTTACGCTATAGAACAAGGTTTAGTACCCGAAAAACATAAAAAAAAAGATAACCTTTCCGCTGCCTCAGATTGAAAAAGTATAGCTAAAGAAAATTTTTGGTTAGTAAATTTAAGGCTCAACACCAAAATGTGCGCTTGACGTATAGAACGGAGGGACAGATTCTTTGTCCCTCCTAAAACCACTTTAAGAACGATAAATATCTTGCATTAGTGGGGCACTGAACCTGTCCCCTTGTCCCTCACAGGTAGAAAAACAATACACCTGTACCTTGTTTCACATATGCCATCTATTTCGAGGACATCAAAAGAATTTCATCTTTACCACATGCTCTAACGACAATTATTTTCTCTACACTTAATAGACAGTCACTGTATTTCTCTTTATCTTAGCCTCATACAAAGCCTTATCCGCTGAATTTACCATAGAATCTCTATCAATACATTCATTAACACAGACTAATCCTATACTAATCGTTAACTTAAGGAAAACAGGTACTGCATTGAAATTATAGTTCTCAATGCAAATCCTAAGACTTTCGGCAATATCTATTGCACTTTCTCTGTCTGTTGCAGGGAGAACAATAATAAATTCTTCTCCTCCCCATCTAAAAACACAGTCATTTTTCCTAACATTTTGCTGCAGCGCATTCCCGACTTGCTTTAGTATTATATCGCCGGTCAGATGACCATAAACATCATTAACTTTTTTAAATTTATCAATATCTACCATTAGCAAGGAAGTAAATGTCTTTTTTATTCGCATATCCACTAGTACCTTATCAAGAAAAAGATAAAAGTAGCTTCGGTTATATAATCCAGTTAGGGCATCCTTAAAAATACTCTGAATATAAATACCACATCTGAATCCAAAGTATGCATCAATACAACCGACGACTAGCCAAATAAACCAATCTATATCTGAGAAAAGATAATGTTGAACTACATACCCTATAAAGTGCAATAAGATGATGTTAACCAAAATGATGCGTGAAGCCTGCATAGCAAATAAATTGTCCAAAATATAAAACCTGCCTTGCTTATATATTGCTGGTACTAGTCTTCCTATTCTTTATCTTTTGCAGAAAAATTCTTACTTTCTTAGCGATATAATACTTCATGGTCATAACTCAATAAGATAATCTTTCGGTGTTTCAATAGTTTTTAATTATCTTTTATCTCATTTATATTTACTATATATACGAGAACTCCTGCCACTTTTTTATAAAAAAATTGGCAGGAGTTCTTTTGCGATTATAAATGATAAGGTTCCCCTCGATTAATCTTAAACCCTCTATAAATCTGTTCCACCAGCAGCAGTCGAAGGAAACAGAGACCAGCTAGGCAAGCTGTTTATTCTTAAATCTTATAAAGAATTTTGTACCATTGCTACCTGTAACAAAATCCAGTTCCGCCTCATGCCTTTGAGCAATTCTGTAACAAACTGAAAGTCCAATCCCTATACCATTATCTTTCGTTGTACGAAAGGGGATTCCGATTGATTCTTGAATGTCTTTAGCGATTCCAGTTCCAGTATCCTGAATGCTGAGTACAACTTTTTCATCTTCAATGTAAGTCTTTATCTTTAATGTTCCTCTCGTTTTCATTGCTTCAATACCATTTCGAACTAAATTATGAATAAGTTGTCTTATCTCTCTATCATCATAATTAATAAGAGGTATCTCGTTTAAGTCCATTTGAAAATCATGCCCTAGGCGAAAAGCCTCTGCTTGTAATAACGGATAGAGTGTATAAATTGTATTATTAAGATTGTCATATTTCAATTCCACGACTTTATTTTTTGCAAGAGATAAAAATTCAGAAATAATTAAGTTGGCTCTATCTAATTCCTCAACCATTGTATCAAGTTGGCTCTTGAACGCTTTAAATTCGTCTTTTTTTTGAAACAGCTGTAAGTAGCCACGCACCGTTGTCATAGGATTTCTCACCTCATGACCTAAACTGGCCGCCATTTCACCTATAAGATTGAGGCGGTCAATATGAGCGATCCGTGTTTCTATTTGCACTCGTTCAATGATATCGGCACTTTGGCGAGCCAGTACGTCGAGCAGCTGTAAATCTTGATCATTGGGACGGCTAGGAGTATGGTAATGCGTAGAGAGCATCCCCACAAGCCGACCTTGACGACTATACAGCGGTGTGGACTGAACCGCCCATGCTCCCGCATCCAACATCACATCTAGTGAAGGTGTATTTATAAATATAGGGCTTTGGGTGATGTCTTCGATGATTACGCGTTCTTTTAATTTCATCGCAGCCCCACATGCAGCTTGTCCTGTATGAACAGTACTAAAAAAATCTAGAAACGGTTTTTTAAACCCACTATGAGCTACGATCTGGAGCGAAGAAGATCGTTCATCATATATCTGGATATTGCCCATGTTGGCATTTGTTATTATTACCGCCGCTTCAACAATTTCCGCAAGTAAATCTTGAAAGTTATTCTCACATATGAAGCGTGTACTTATGTGATGCAGTCGCTTCATAATTGATAGCTCAATTTCTAATCGATTTTTATTAGTTAAACATTTTTTTGTTATAAACGGTTCCACACTTTTCCCTCCTCTATTAAAGCTAAAAATCTTAATTTTGAAATTTCGCTACTGCATCTCAAAGATTATTTGCAAATCTGAATCATTCTTGACTAGCCAAAATAAAAAGAGGGCTATTCTATACATTCAGAACTAACTTTTTAAGCATTTAAACACTATAACGTGCTTTAATAATCTAATCTACATCCTCTATCGTTAATTGAAGCTTCGGATAACAACTGTTAAGCAAAGGAATAATTTGCCTTTATACAAATTATTCCTTTACTTCTACACGTTTATTTATCATTCCTGCCTAATTGTCAAAATAGAGTCTCTATCAAATACCTTTTTTAAAAAAATTCTTTTAAAGATACAGCTCAAGGTGAAAATAGGATCTGAAAACAAACAAGCCTCGTCCAGCCAGTTTACTTGGCGTCGAGGATTGTCTCATAGTTATTCCTTTTTACGGTGGGCAAGTTGTTCTGGAGTACCATAGGCACCGGTGAAGTAGTTATGGCTGAAGACGACTTCCAGGGAACCGCTTTGCCCTGCGTCTGCTAAGCGTTTGGCAATCCGGTGCTTGTCTTCATTTGCCTCCATCGGGTTGACTGTCTTGCGCAAACCGTTAATGATCTCCTTGAGCTGATGGTAGGGGATACCGATTCCCAATTCGTCCTTATCCCACGGGGACTCACAAGGGACTGTCCTAATTGACAACCTTTTTTTAAAAACCTTGTATGACAAAAAGGACCGTCAGACTGTGCGAAAACTCCAAAACTAATAAATAAAAATCTAAAAAGTGGAGGATATCCTTCACTTTTTAGATTTTTTTACTATATTGAATTGAAGAAAATGGTCATTTATGCATTAAAGTGGGGGATTTAAAATTGCAAAAATAGTTTTCGCACAACCTGTCGTCCCCATTCTCCTAATCCTCCGCCCCCATGTCGGCGTTAAGAGGATAGGCACCGTGTTCTCGAGAAACAATGTGCCTGTCCCCCTGTTTTTTATTCATAGGGCCCATGAAGAACACGTACCAAACTGTATGAGGAATATGATAAACAAAAAAAATCAGATTTTTATCTGAATTAACGGAACATACAATAGCAAATGAAATAACTCCACCCAAAGAGGTTCTGATGAAGGAAACCAAGGCAGGGTCTGGAATGACAACAGCTTAAATTTCTAAAGGAGCCACTATTATTACTGGATAGCCATACTATTGAATCGTTCGTCCTATTTACCTCTTGCAATATGCTCAACATCAAATTTATCAACACTATTGTACAATATTCTTATTCGCACAGATAGGCTGTGTTTTTCCTTTTTTTATTGTATGTTTCTAATGGGCACATACCTTCTGCCCATTAGAAACATACAAAATGAGAAGCCCTCAATCCCTGATTTTTCAAGGATTGAGGTGGATTGTCAACAGAAAACTAGACAGTTTCCTTAAGGGCTTTATTTTTATACTCCATCGGGCTAAGATAGCCCAACGTAGAATGAATTCGTTTATTATTAAACCAGTCTACATATTCCGTTAATT
>NZ_JBGJZL010000030.1:0-11126 GCF_042610375.1 Pelosinus sp. sgz500959 | reverse complement strand
CCTTGCCAAGGCGAGGGTCGGGAGTTCGAATCTCCTTTCCCGCTCCATAGGGGTATAGCTCAATTGGTAGAGTAGCGGTCTCCAAAACCGTTGGTTGAGGGTTCAAGTCCTTCTGCCCCTGCCACAAGGATTTTTGAACCACAGAGAATTATCTCTGTGGTTTTTTTCATATTCTATATTAAAGTTTTAGAATAGAGGGATTGGAAAAAGTATGACGAATAAGGGAGAAAGTGCGAGGTCCAACAGAAAGTGCAAGAATTGAATGTGGTCACAGATAGTTTAGTTTGAAACATTGAGACAAGGGGATGTGTTTGAGGTAATAAACGACTTAAAAAAATCATGGAGGAAAAGGTTATGCTAACTTTAAAAGTAGGACGAGAAATAACATTATATTTCAATGAGAAGCAGCATAAAGCCATAATCACGCAAATTGATTTTGGCGAAATCGTATGGGTTAGGTTTGAAGATAAACTAGCAAATGAAGAATACTATCATATAGACGAGTTGGAAAAACGAATGGATCCTAATAATATTGGCCAAATTATTGATGAAATAGAAGAAGATTTGCATATCTAGAAACGCACTTGAAGATCATATTACAGAACTTTAGGCTAGTATTTCCAATTAAGGCAACCAACAAAATTGAATTAAGTAGCTCAATGAAAACCTGACAAAGTGGTAATACCGCAAGGACAGGTTTATTTATGTTGATAATGTTATATCTTAGTCGTTTTATGGACAGATAAAATAAGGGGAAAATACGGTTTAATAATAAAATAGCGAGGGATTTGAACCATCATGAAAAAATTCGAGCAAATTAACAAGTACATGAACCCTAGTAAACCTAAACCTGTTAATAAAAAATCAACAATTGATTTTTTGCCAGTAAGTAAATTTCTCCAACATACAGAAAAAAGTTATGATTATGAGGTTATTGTAAAATTTTTTGCCAGTAATCATATCACTATTAAAGATTTTTATAGTGATGCTTCATATGATGAAAAATGTACTGTTTGTGCCAAGAAAAATTGGCTAGTTTGGCGTAATGATTTTATGTATTACGATACCTTAAATAAATGCCTTATAAATGTTGACGATGATGAAGAATTAGAAGATTCTCCAGAATTAGAACAGATTGATTTTGCGGTATATGTTTGCTCTGAGTGTGGCGCATGGTCAACTTTTATTTCTTATAATCCTTAACAGGGTGAACTAAACTGTGAAAAACGGACATTGTAAAAAAATTACCTCCTCTTGTAGAATTTCGATTAAGAAATAAGCAAGAGGAGGTAATTTTATGCCAAATGATAAGAAATGCGGTTATACACATATTCAAGAAGTAGCAGATAGTGTGTAGATATCTCCAACATTTATTTACGTAGTGATTGATCACTGTTATAAACTCCATTTATTATTTTAGCAATACTCTTTTAAAGGATTATTGTATGTAGTACATTGACCGGATTTTTCCATTAACAAAGTAATTTCGACAAATTAAGTGAAGAGGGAGGAAGGGGAAATTTTGGTTTTGGCAGAATAAATAGAAATATAGAAAAATAAAGAAGATATATTATTTAAAGTGAAACGGTCTTTTGGTTACTGTATCGAAGTATTGTAGAATAAATCGATTTGAGGCTAAATTTCTATCATATTAATCTGAAATTTGCATTGTTAAAGAATGATTGTTGTATTTTTATGTAAAACAAGATAAAAGTTTTTTTATGCTGACGTAACATTAATACCACAACAAATTATTATCAGGAGCGGATGGAGGTAACAATATGAGTAAAAATGTTAACTGGAAAATCACTGATGATATTATCAGTAACGTAGGTTGGCAGCAATATCTTCGCGCCATTCAGGCTTTGCTGGATGGCCTTGCTGTCGCTAATTCTAAACAAGATTTCCTAGATATGGTGGTAAAGCTTATTCAGCAGGAAGGCGGTTGTAAATTCGTCGGTATCAGGGTACTTACGGAAGATGGTTACATCCCGTATCAATCTTATATCGGATTCAGCCGCGAGTTTTGGGAATCAGAAAATATGATTCAAATTTCAAAAGAGGATTGCAGTTGCACAAGGATTATGAGCGATAAGTTGTTGCCCTTTGACATGCCTATCATCAATAGCTACGGTTCCCTGTGCTGTAATGATACCTTATTGTTTGCTCAAACCTTGTCTGAAGATGAGCAAAAAATGTATCGTGGGGCATGTAATGCTGCTGGTTATCGCAGTGTTGCTGTTATTCCCATTCGTGATCAAGACGCTATTATTGGTGTTATCCATCTTGCCGACTACACTACAGATCAGCTCAGCCCGGTCATAATGGGATTTGTGGAAACAATTGCTCCGTTAATTGGGAAAATTCTGACAATGGATAAAATTGAGAGGGTTCTTAAAAATACGGAGGATAAGCGGGCAATACTTGAGAGTCTTGTTGCCGGCATCAGTAAACTAGCCTACATTGTTGATATGGACACCTATGAGCTAATCTATGTCAGCAAAGCAACAGAGTCGCTATATAGTGAAAAAATGGCCGGCCGTAAGTGCTACCAAATCTTTGGCAAAACCTTTCCGTGCTCGGATTGCTCTTTCCAGAAAGAACAGCCAGATATTGGATTTAACTGGGAACGTTATGATGAGGTCCATGACAGGCACTATCTTTGCGAACAGCAGGCCATCAAATGGCCGGATGGCAGGTTAGTGCCAACTGTGTTTGTCACTGATATCACACAGCAAAGAGAAGCAGAAAAAGCCGAAAATGCATTAAAAGAGACCCTGCGAAAATTTCAAGTTTTTTTCGTTCATAGCCGTGATATCATGCTATTCATTGACTGGACAAGCGGTAATATTATAGAGGCTAATCCCGCTGCTGCGACATCTTACGGTTACTCACGAGAAGAACTCCTGACTCAAAATATCTCCGACCTGAGGGTGGAGCAGAGGCAAAGGTTAATCAGAGAACAAATGGATACCGCCTTCAAGGATGGAATTACATTTGAGGCGATTCACCGATGTAAGGATGGCAGGACATTTCCAGTTGAGGTAAATTCGAGGGGCGAACAGGTAGGGCAGACCAGGATACTATTTAGCGTAATCAGGGATATTACTGAACGACGTGCCGCCCAGGAAGGTTTGCGGAAACTAAACGCTGAATTGGAAAACAAAGTCGCGGAACGGACTTCTCAGCTACAAGAAATCAATGCAATGCTAGAAGAAGAAATAATGGAACGACAGGCGGCCCAGGAATTATTGCGAAAGCTGAACGCCGAGTTGGAATGCAGGGTGGCCGAACGTACGGCTGAACTAGAGGAGAGCAATGCGACTTTAGAAGAGGAAATTATAGAACGGCGGGCGTCTCAGGTGGCACTTAACCAACTGAATAGCGCGCTGACAAATGTGAATATGGCATTAGAGGAAGAGTTTATAGAACGACAGTTGGCAGAGAAATCTTTGCAGGAAACGCAAGCCATATTGCAGGCAGCATTGGATAATTGTCAAGCAGGCATAGCGGTCGCAGATGCTCCAGATGGAAAGTTGCGCTATCTAAACAAGGCAGGCCAGTTAATTACGAACCACTCTGGTGAATATTTTAATATGGATGTTAATGATCATTTGAAGAATTGGAATATTTTTCATGAAAATGGGATTCCATTAAAAAATCATGAAGTTCCATTAGTGAGAGCAATTCGTTATGGTGAAACATATAGCGACGAATTTATCATACGACGCGAAAATTGTAAAGATCTTGCAATATGGGCTAATGCAGCACCAATAAAAGATGAAGCGGGTAAAGTAAAAGCAGGAATTGTCATTTTTCTTGATATATCTGAACGTAAGAGAATTGAAAAAGCATTACTTAAGGCCAAGGAAGAGGCAGAATGGGCCAATACTGCAAAGAGTCAATTCCTCGCCAACATGTCCCATGAAATCAGGACGCCAATGAATGGAATTATTGGGATGACAGATATAACTTTAATGACGGATTTACAAGAAAATCAGCGAGAATATCTTAATATTGTAAAATCATCAACCATGGCATTGCTCCGAGTAGTAAATGATATTTTGGACTACTCAAAAATTGAAGCGGGTAAAATTGAATTGGCAGAGGATATTTTTGATATTTGGGAAACAACGAATGATGTGATAGAGTTGTTTACTATTGCGGCAAAACAAAAGGGTTTGTGTATCAAATTAAACATTGACAAGGAAGTACCGCGTATTATCATCGGTGATTCAGTTCGATTACGACAAGTACTTTCAAATTTAGTAGGCAATGGAGTTAAATTTACACAGCAAGGCGAAATCGTGATCCATATTCGTGTTGCGGAAAAGTATAATGGTAAAGTGAAATTAATATTTGTGGTAGCTGATACCGGAATTGGAATTTCTGATGATAAAATAGAGAAGCTGTTTAAAAGATTTAGTCAGGTAGATGATTCTCATACTAAGCAATTTGGTGGAACGGGACTTGGACTTGCAATTTCAAAAAAACTGATTGAAATTATGAATGGAGAAATTGGGGTAGAAAGTAAAGAAGGAATAGGAAGTCGTTTCTTTTTTACAGCCGTATTTGGAGTTCATAAAGAATTCGAACTATGTAAGAAAGAGATTGTTTTTCATGAACGTATTCAGTATAAAAATCCAGGGCTTAAAACAGTACTACTTGCAGAAGATGACCTAGTCAGTCGGAATATGGTAACCACACTATTAAAGAAAAATGGCTTTAAGGTTATTGCAGTAGAAAACGGCAAGGAAGCGATTGATGCATTCGAAAAGGAAAAAATTGATGTGATTTTGATGGATATTAATATGCCTTATTTGGATGGATATTCTGCAACGAAGGAAATTAAATCAAGAGAAAAAGATATGAATTGCTGCACGCCGATTATAGCAATGACTGCATATGCCTTAAAGGGTGATCGAGAAAAATGCTTAGCGGTAGGTATGGATGATTATATTAGCAAGCCAATTAACATTAATCAGGTTATAGACATCATTCAAAAGTATCTAAAGACAGGAAGCAATGAGCACAATGAGGTATAGCTCAAGGTTCAGGTGAAAATAATATTCCCTGTATTAGCGATATTAATTATAAAGTAGGTTGACTTTGAACAAGGGAGGAAGATGTAAATCTTCCTCCCTTGTAGTGGGATCAATCAAACTTACCGTAAGCGTGATTCCGCTAGCGGTGTTACTTGCTCTAAGTTGACCGTTCTGGTTGGGAAGGGAATAATTATTCCTTCCTGTTGATAACGGGCATGAATTCTCTTGATGAATTGGTGGCGGATGAGATGCTGGTCTGTTACAGTCTTTACCCGCAAGATTACATTGAAGTTAATGCTGGAATCGGCGAAACTGAAGTACCGGACGAGGGGTTCAAAATTGTTGACTCCTCCCTCTGTTTCTTGGAGAATTTCTTTTGCAACCGTGACAGTAATTTTTTCCACATGATCCAAATCACTTTCATAACTGACTCCTATGGGGATGGAGATGGAACATTCAGCAAAGGGTTGCGCATAATTGGTGATTGTGGATGAAGCAAATTTTTGGTTAGGTATGACCACCATGTTTTCAGTGGACGTTTTTATTGTGGTATTGCGCCAGTTCATGTCCACTACATGGCCCTCTTCACCAGTCGACAGTTTAACGAAATCACCTATCTTGATTTGTTTGGCTATCAGAATATTGATGCCAGAAAATAAATTTGTCAGAGTGTCCTGCAGTGCCAAAGCGACAGCCAAGCCGCCAACCCCCAAAGCAGTGATCAACGGAGAGATCGCGACTCCGAAAGATTCAAGCAAAAATAATATGCCGATGGTGTAAACAGTCAGGTCAATTGTTGTGGCTAAGATCGAAGTGGAAGCAAAGGCTCCAGATGTTTTTCCGAACTTTTGCTTAAGATAGCCAGAAGCCAGACGCGCGACCAAGAGGGTCAGGGATAGAATGACAAGGGAGTGGAACAGACTTTGGAAAAATAGTAGTGGCCGCGGTGGAATTGTTAGGATTTCCATAATAGCGTAAAGGCCAATGAGAATGCCCAACAAGGTGGGGATTCCTCTAAATGTTTGTTGCAACAGAGGATAAGAGATGTTGGTTTTTCTTGCGACTATTTTGAGCAGTTTGGAAAATACCAGCTGGATTATGATGATGCCTAACGCTAAACTAATGAAGTAAACCATCAAATGCGTTTTGAAGCCACCGTTTATGATTCTATTTCCTATTTCAGTAAGTATTTCAAGCATTGGGTCCTCCTACAATATAAAAAATCATTTGACATAGTAAATACTGTTTCGTTAATTGACTCTTTTTTTCCTGCCATTGTACGTTCTCATTATTTGCCAAAATTGAAATGTGTTTTTAACAACTTACAAATTGGATAATCTTTAAAACTGAGATGCAGCGAATAGCGCATAATTTATTAATTTAGATGGAAACATTTCAGTTAAGACAATGCTGCGAAAAATATGTGCATATAAAGTACTAAAGAATAAAATAATAGGTAATACGGGCCCGATAGATTCTTATATGTCAGTGACAATTTTAATAGAATTTTTATGGCAGAATTTGTTTAAAAAGGTTTCTGAAAGGGTTGTCGGTTATTTTGAAATCCACATATAAAATAATCTATATAATAATAAGCTTATGCCTTATCATTTTTTATGTAGATTATAATTTTTTCTACTTTCAGGAAAAACCGGACATAAATGTTAAACTACCATCGCTTATTCTTAACAATAAGCAAACTAGGCTACTGGTTTTTGCTCCACACTGTGATGATGAAACACTAGGGTGTGCCGGTGTTATTCAAGATGTCTTAAAATCAGGTGGCCAAGTTCTAATAGTATTTATTACCAATGGTGATGGGTTTACTATTGCCACGAAAGAACAATTTCATCGTTTATTCCTTACTAGCGAGGATTACATAAACTCGGGATATAGTCGTCAGATTGAAGCTTCAAATGCTTTGCGTATATTGGGAGTGACGGAAAATCAGGCCATTTTTCTAGGATATCCTGATCGTGGTCTTAAAACAATTTGGAATGATTATTGGAGCATTAGTCAGCCTTTTCGATCCCGCTATACGAATAGTGATCATTCACCTTATACGAACACTTATCAGCCAAACACTCCTTATGTTGGTGAAGCCGTGTTAGAAAATATCGAACAAATAATGCTTCAATTTCAACCTAATTTAATACTAGCACCTCATCCTGCCGATGAGCATTCTGATCATGCTACGGCATGGGCTTTTATAGCAACAGCTTACTTAAAGCTTACTATCGGTAGTCAATTACCAGAGGCTAAATTTTTTACTTATTTAATCCATCGTGACGATTTTCCAATTCCGCATGGTTATAAAAATGAAGCACTATTGTTACCACCAAAACCGTTGTATGAGGCTGATCCAAAAAAGTGGTATACCTATCAATTGAATTCTGATAATCAGACCATTAAGGAGCAATCCTTGAAAGAGTACGTAAGCCAACTTCGAGTTCCAATAATGTCTAGCTTATTATATAGCTTTATTCGTAAGAATGAATTGTTCGAGGAGATTTACATTCCTGTACTTAACGAAAAAACACCCAATACCGATTTAAGTTCTATTGAAGCCTGGTTCAATCAAGAACCAATTTTATTTAACCCGAAAGGTGTAAATAGACTTGGTGCGTTAGAACGTAAAGCTAAGGTCGTATCCATTGAATGTTACATCAAAAATAATCGAATTTGGCTGCACTATAATATACCAGAGTTCTCTCGCAAAAAAAATCAGTATCAGGTATCGATAATTGAATTCCGTCTCCAGGGGAACAAGCTTAATCGCCAAAAGAAAGTCTACAATTTCAGCACAGGTGACACGAGTTTATCAGAGGAAGATATTATTCGTATGCAGGATGATGTAATAATTAGATTGCCTAACAGTCAGCCATTATTGCCGGATTTCCTATTTATTCAGGTAGATACAAAAGATAAAGCAGGATCACTCATTGATCATACTGTATGGCAACCGGTTCGCTTACAGTATAAATAGTGTTAGGTTAATACAATTATGGATGTGGTTTCTTAAAAATTGATTAACTTTATGAATAGCCCCATATTTTTATGACTTTCTTAAATGTATTATTCCTTATGCTCAAAGTAGTGATATAGTGAAAGATGATATCAAAACCAATTCTGATATAATTATAAAAGAGTAATTGACAAGAATATCAATATAAGATAAAATCAATTCGACACTTATCGAAAAGTAATATAACTGAAATTGTTAAAAACTTTTTGAATAAGAGACAATTAAAATTATAGTTCAATAGTGCCGAGACTCAATAAATATAATTTTTTAAGTATACAATTCGATTATTCTAGAAGTATTAAAATGATAATAAAGGAGACAAAAAATGAAAATATTTTATTTTACAGCTACAGGAAATAGTTTGTATATTGCAAAAAGAATCGGTGGAGAGCTATGTTCAATTCCTCAAATGTTAAAGGACGGAACGAGTGAGTTTGAAGATGAAGAGATTGGCTTTATATTTCCTTGTTATGGTTTTGCACCGCCGAGGATCGTAATGAATTTTATACAAAAGTCAAAATTTAAGGCTAACTACTTTTTTGCAGTGATGACTTATGGTAATAAGGCAGCATCTGGGTTAGGGTACATGGAGAAAATAGGGAAACAAGCAGGTATTCGCTTCAACTATACGAATGAAGTTTTAATGATTGATAATTACCTTCCTGTGTTTAAGATCGAAGATCAGCTAAATAAAGAAAACTCGAAAAAAACTGAAGAAAAGCTAGAAAAAATAGTAAGCGATATTAAAAATAAGAAAAACGAGCTCGCTAAAAAAGGCGTTGTATCCGATGCCTTATCTAAGGCTATCCCGAAATTAATTACTAAAATTCATTTGAATGAAGGGGATAAACGATTTATTGTTGGAGATAATTGTAACAGTTGCAAAGTGTGTGAAAAGGTTTGCCCCATAAACAACATTAAAGTTAATAGAAAACCAGAGTATTTGCATCAATGCGAAGGATGCTTTGCGTGCATACATCATTGTCCACAAACGGCAATACATTTTAAATTTGAACGAAGCAATACTAGATTCATCAATCGGAATGTGAAACTAAAGGAAATCATTGACGCTAATAATCAGAGCAATACTAGAAGCTAAATAAGGGTTCTGGCATTTCCTTGGAGTTAATTAAAATTAACAAGGAAGACCAGAACCCTATGTTTTATAGTTTATATTTTTAATAAAGTTCACCTCTGAGGCGAGCTGCCTCGGCTTGTTTTTCCGANTAAGGGTTCTGGCATTTCCTTGGAGTTAATTAAAATTAACAAGGAAGACCAGAACCCTATGTTTTATAGTTTATATTTTTAATAAAGTTCACCTCTGAGGCGAGCTGCCTCGGCTTGTTTTTCCGAATAGTACCATCGTGTTGATTTTCCTATAATACAATGCATAGCATCAATTTTTCCTTCTAAAGCCATTTTTCTCATTTTTTTAAGGTCAAATCCATTAGAAGAATAATAATTTGCTGAAATAAATCCTCGCATATTCAATTTTTTGCGGTATTGGATAACATCTCTGCTATCTAGTTGGACTTGCCAAATTGACATAACTGATCCCTGCCTTTCACTTTTTTAAATTTTATTATATACCTTTTTGCGGAGAAATGTTATATAAAATTATTTCCAAAAGTAGCAAGAATTTTTTATTCATTAAAAGGATCTTCTTTTAATATAGCTTATGCAAGTTAGTATTAAGTTAAGAATTTATTAAATTTATATTAAAAAAAATTTCTGTAGATCTTTTTTGTTGTAACCATAATGAAGATATCATGGATGCTATTGGTCGCCTAACAAAATAAAGCCAGTAGACGATTCTTTAAAGAGATTAAGCGGACTGGAAGGTCAATGACCCCCGTTCCTAAAATGACACCCAGGAGTACTAGTATAAGAGCTGCTAAATGATACCAACTTAGTTCTTCGCCCAAGAAGAAAGCTGAGGCAAGGATGCCGACGATGGGAGCGCCGTTTTGAAAAAGGGAGGCTGTAGAAGCCCCTACTTGTTGTATACCTGTATTCCACCATAATGCACCGACTGCCGTACTCATAAAGCTAGAGAATAATAATATAGCAATTGGCCAGAATGAAAAACTACCAGTATAACTCCATACTGGATTTATAAATAGGCCAAGAATGAGTAGTCCAATGGAGCCTATCCCATGGCTATAAGCCGTTACGATCAAAGGAGAAAGGGATAGAGTCGCTTTTTTAACAAATAAAGAACCGATTACAAAGGTAATGGTGGCAATAAACGTGATCCCATCACCAACAAGGGTTGCGCCACTTTGTGAGCTACCTGATACCACTAATAATAAACCACTAAATCCTAACACGATCGCCAAGCCTTTCATCCATGTAAATGTCTCTTTGAGTAGGTAACCAGCTAAGACCGTTGTAACTAAGGGATTTAAGCCTAATATAAGAACAGCATGCATCCCACTTGTAGCAGCTAATCCTAAGTTAAGTGCAATTTGATGAAGGAAAATACAAAACATAGCAATTGTGCTAACGAGGAGCCACTCTGTACTTGAAAGTTTTTGAAATCCATAGCGGCGAAATACGATTGGCAAGAGTAAGCCACTGGCAAGACAAAGACGAATAGGGGCCAAGGCTAATGGTGGGAAAAAATTAGTGAGATATTTAATAGAAACTACATTGACTCCCCAAAGAAATACGACCATGGTGAGTAGAAAGAATACATGACGGTTGTTATTTGCTTTTATCATAATCAGTTACTCCAATACAAAATATAATAAATACTAATTTTATCATAGCTTTTGATAAACAGAAAGAGAAAGTAGTGCTGTCAGCTTATGACTCAAGAAATTAAAAGAGTATTTTCAATTAATATGTTATATAAATTTATATAACATATTGTAATAATAAGAAGAATGTGCTATTATGTAAAAGTCGGTTCGCAAGAACTAACAAATGTGGCCCAGTAGTTTAGCGGTTAGAATGCCGCCCTGTCACGGCGGAGGTCGTCGGTTCAAATCCGATCTGGGTCGCCATTAGTATGCTGGAATAGCTCAACTGGTAGAGCACCTCACTTGTAATGA